>NZ_JBFBAA010000004.1:0-10213 GCF_040682035.1 Actinoplanes sp. NPDC051470 | reverse complement strand
TCCGGTCCTCAACCAGCTCGCCGCCCCGGTGACCACGGTCAAGGAGGGTGTGACAACCACCGCCGGCTTCACGATCCAGCTCGACCGCCCGGCCTCCGAGGACGTCGACGTCACGGTGACCGTCACTGATGGCACGGCCACGCATCAGTCCAACGTGCCCGGCAAGAACGACTTCGAGGCGCCGGCCGTACCGGTGACGATCCTGGCCGGCGCCAGCTCGGCCGTCGTCCCGATCACCATCAACAACGACGACGTCTACGAGCTCACCGAGACCGCCACGGTCAAGGTGGTGGTCGCCGCCGGTGAGCTGGACGCCGTCGACGCACCGTCGCCGGTGACCGCCACCCTGTCCATCGAGGACGACGACGCGGCGCCGGTGATCACGGCCCTGAGTGGCGTCAGTTCCGCCGCCGAGGGCAATGCTTCGGTCGCGGTGCAGGGTGCGATGACCGGTGTGGCGCAGGATGCGTACCCGATCACCGTCACGGCGGTCGGTGCGGCCAACCTGTCCGGCAGCGATCCCGCGGAGCCCGGCGACTTCACCAAGACCGGTCTGGTGACCACCCTGCCGGCCGGTCTGCACGGCCCCGTGGTCCCGCTCGGCACGATCAGCCTCCTGAACGACAAGGCCGACGAGTGGGACGAGACGATCCGTGTCTCGCTCACCGGCGCCGGCACGCCGGCCCCGTCCTGGCTGACCATCACCGACGACCCGGACGACCTGCCGCCGACGGTGGGTATCGACAGCCCGGCCCAGCCCGCCGGCGAGAACGCGGGCCCGGCGCTGGTGCCGGTGACCCTCGACTTCACCGACAGCGAGGACGCCGACTCAACCCAGAAGACGGTCACGGTCAAGTACGCCACGGCGAACGGCACCGCCCACGCGCCGGGTGACTACACCGCCGCCGTGACCAACGCGAGCGTCTCGTTCCCGGCGGGGACCACCGCGAAGAACATCTCCGTGCCGATCATCAACGACCTGATCTTCGAGCGGACCGAGGACTTCACGGTGACCATCACCGAACCGGGCCCGACCGGGGTGGCGCTCGGCGCCGACGTCGCCACGGTCACGATCGACGACGACGACAGCACTCGCAAGCCGACCTTCTCGATCTCCGACGCGTCGTTCGCCGAGGGCTCGTCCGGGAACGCGAACTTCACGATCACCCTGTCGTCGATCACCACCCAGCCGGTCGCCTTCGACGTGTCGGTCAACGACGGAACCGCGACGCACGGCGTGAACGTGCCCGGTCCCGGGCAGAACGACTTCACCGAACCAGCCACCACGGTGACCGTGCCGGCCGGCTCGGCGACGGTGTCCATCCCGGTGCCGGTCGCCAACGACAGCGCCTACGAGGGCGACGAGGAGGCGACGCTGACCGTGTCGCCGGTCACCGGTGAGAGCGATGTGGCCGGGCAGTCCGACTCCGGTGACCTGACCATCACCGACAACGATGCCCGGCCGACGATCGAGCTGACCGGGTCGTCCGGCAGCGAGGGCACCGATCTGCAGATCCGCGCCACCGTCACCGGCGTCGCACAGCGGGATCTACCGTTCGATGTGGCCTTCGACGCGGACAGCTCGGCCGAGGTCAACCCGGCCGAGAGCGAGGACTACACCGACAACGAGGTCTCCGGGGTGATTCCGGGCGGCTACTACCCGGTCAAGCCGCTCACCCTGGGCACGGTGACGCTGAACCAGGACGAGATCGACGAGCCGGCCGAGTTCTTCCGGATCAGGGCCACCGACACGGCCGACGCGGACGTGTCAGTGTCCGCCAACTACCGGATCAACGACGACCCGAACGACCTGCCGCCGACCGTCGCGATCGACGACACCACGACGATCGACGAGGATGTCGAAACGGTGGACGTGCACGTCAAGCTCAACTTCGACAGCGACGCGACGTCGACCGAGCAGACTCTGTCGGTCGGCTGGAAGACCGCTGACGGAACGGCCAGGGCGGGCTACGACTACCTGTCGAGGACCGGCGTGCTGACCTTCGAGCCGGGCGTCACCGACCTGAGCGCCAACGTGCCGATCGTCAACGACACCGTGGACGAGCCGTCGCAGAGCTTCTCCGTCACCCTGCTCAACGCGTTGCCGAAGGGCGTCGGGATCGATCAGGACACAGGTCAGGTCCAGATCAACGAGAACGACAACGAGGCGGATCCGACGCTGACCGCCCCGCCGAGCCGGGCGGGCACGGGCGCCATCCCGATCACCGGCAAGGCGAGGGAAGGCGCGCAGGTGCGGATCTACGCCGCGGCCGCGTCCACCCCGACGAAGTGGTTCCTCGCGGACACCGCCACGGCCAACGTGTACGGCATCTACGTCGCGTCGGTGCCGTTCGACATGGGCTACTACCTGCAGGCCCGGGTGGGCAGCGCCACCTCGGAGGCAGTGCTGGTGCGGGTGACCCAGGTGCCCGTCCTGACCGCGACGTCCACCACGGCCGGGGTGGTCAACCTGACCGTGGCCGGTAACCCGAAGCAGGCCGGCCTCGGGGTCACCATCCAGCGGAAGAACGCCAACGGAACCTGGTCGAACGTGATCACCGGCACGACCGCCGGGACCGCCAAGACCTTCGCCTACGCGCTGAAGGGCCAGAAGTCCGGGACCACGATCACGTTCCGGGCGACGATCGCGGCCAACGCCACGTGGGGCACGCTCCTCGGCACCTCGGTGGAGAAGCCGGTCCGCGTGCGCTGATCTACCGGTAACAAAACCGGGGGCGGCCGATCGGCCGCCCCCGGTTCCTTTCTGTCTCCCGGTGTCAGTCGACCTCGGCCGTGGCCTGGGCGAACTGGGCCGAGTAGAGCCGGGCGTACGCGCCGCCGGCCGCCATCAACTCGTCGTGCGTGCCCTGCTCGACGATCGCGCCGGAGTCCATCACCAGGATCACGTCGGCGTCGCGGATGGTCGACAGCCGGTGCGCGATGACGAAGCTGGTCCGGCCCGCCCGCAGCGAGTTCATCGCCCGCTGGATCAGCACCTCGGTGCGGGTGTCGACCGAGCTGGTCGCCTCGTCCAGGATCAGGATGCTCGGCTCGGCCAGGAAGGCCCGGGCGATGGTGATCAGCTGCTTCTGCCCGGCGCTGACGTTGGAGCCCTCCTCGTCGATCACCGTGTCGTAGCCGTCCGGCAGCATCCGCACGAACGAGTCGACATGCGCCGCCTCGGCCGCCCGCTGCACGTCCTCGAGCACGAACGAGTCCGCCCCGTACGCGATGTTCTCGGCGATCGTGCCGCCGAACAGCCAGGTGTCCTGGAGCACCATGCCCATGTGCTCGCGAAGCTGCTCGCGCGGCATGCTCGCGATGTCCACCCCGTCCAGGGTGATCCGCCCGCCGGTCACGTCGTAGAACCGCATCAGCAGGTTGACCAGCGTGGTCTTGCCGGCGCCGGTCGGGCCGACGATGGCCACCGTCTGCCCCGGCTCGGCGGTCAGCGAGAGACCGTCGATCAGCGGGGTGTCCGGCGCGTACCGGAACGAGACGTCCTCGAAGGCAACGCGGCCGCGTACCGGAGGCATCTCGACGTGCGCCGGGTCGGTCGACTGCTCGTCCGAATCGAGCAGCTCGAACACCCGCTCGGCCGACGCCACACCGGACTGCACCAGGTTGGCCATGCTCGCCACCTGGGTGAGTGGCTGGCTGAACTGCCGCGAGTACTGGATGAAGGCCTGCACGTCGCCCAGCGACAGCGAGCCGGTCGCCACCCGCAGGCCGCCGACCACGGCCACCAGCACGTAGTTCAGGTTGCCGATGAACATCATGGCCGGCTGGATCAGTCCCGACACGAACTGCGCGCGGAAGCTGGACGCGTACAGGCCGTCGTTGTGCTCCTTGAAGGTCTGCACCGCCTCGTGCTGCCGGCCGAAGACCTTCACCAGCGAGTGCCCGGTGAACATCTCCTCGATGTGCCCGTTCAGCTTGCCCGTGGTCGCCCACTGCTTGACGAACTGCGGCTGCGACCGCTTGCCGATCTGGGTGGTCACCCAGATCGAGACGGGTACGGTGACCAGCGCGATCAACGCCAGCAGGGGCGAGATCCAGAACATCATGGCCAGTACGCCGATGATCGTCAGCAACGCCGTGATCAGCTGCGCGAAGGTCTGCTGGAGCGTCTGCGCGATGTTGTCGGTGTCGTTGGTGGCCCGGCTCAGGACCTCGCCGCGGGCCTGCTTGTCGAAGTAGGACAGCGGCAGCCGGGACAGCTTGTTCGACACGTCCTGCCGGAGCCGGAAGACCACCAGCTGCACCAGGGTGGCGACGAGCCGGCCCTGGAACGCGGCGAAGACCGACGCGAACACGTAGACCAGCGCCACCCAGGCCAGGATGTGCATCAGCCGGTCGAAGTCGATGCCCTGCCCCGGCACGAAGTCGATGCCGGACAGCAGGTCGGCCCGGTTGGTCTCGCCCCGGGCGCGCAGGTTGTCGACCGCCTGCTGCTTGGTCACGCCGGCCGGGATCATCTTGCCGACGACGCCGGAGAACACGATGTCGGTGGCCTTGCCGAGCAGGCGCGGGCCGAGCACGGTCAGGAAGACGCTGGTGATCCCCAGCGCCAGGACCGCGGCGGCCATGCCCCGATGGGGTTTGAGCAGGCCGAGCAGGCGCAGCAGCGATCCTCGGAAGTCCTTGAGCTTCTCGGTCGGCTGACCGCCGGCCATCATCATCCGCCCGGGCCCGCCGATCGGCGGCCCAGCGGGCCTGCGATTAGGAGCGGTCACGCTGTGCCTCCAAAACCTGAGAAGAACAAGGACGCGATCATGAACTCGCTCCGCTCGCTCATGCCGCGGCCTCCTGCTCAGTAAGCTGGGACAACACGATTTCGCGGTACGTCTCGTTGGTGTCCATCAGGTCGGAGTGGGTGCCTTCGCCGACCACGCGGCCGTCGTCGAGCACGATGATCCGGTCGGCGTCGCGGATCGTGCTGACCCGCTGGGCCACGATCACCACAGTGGCGTCGGCGGTCTGCTCGGCCAGGGCCGCCCGCAGCGCCGCGTCGGTCGCGTAGTCGAGCGCCGAGAACGAGTCGTCGAAGAGGTAGATCTCCGGCTTGTGCACCAGCACCCGGGCGATCGCCAGGCGTTGCCGCTGGCCGCCGGAGACGTTGGTGCCGCCCTGCGCGATCGGCGCGTCGAGCTGCCCGTCCATCCGCTCGACGAAGTCGCGGGCCTGCGCCACCTCGAGCGCCGCCCACAGGTCGTCGTCGGTGGCGTCCGGGTTGCCGTACCGCAGATTGGAAGCCACCGTCCCGGTGAACAGGTAGGGCCGCTGCGGGACCAGGCCGACCACCCGGGACAGCAGCCCCGGGTCGAGCTCGCGCACGTCCATGTCGTCGACCAGCACCGTGCCGCCGGTGGCGTCGAACAGCCGCGGCACCAGGTTGAGCAGCGTGGTCTTCCCGGAGCCGGTGCTGCCGATCACCGCGGTCACCTCGCCGGGGTGGGCGGCCAGCGAAACGCCGCAGAGCACCGGGGACTCGGCGCCGGGGTAGTGGAATTCGACCCCGCGCAACTCCAGCTCACCGTGCAGGTTCAGGCTGGTGATCGGCTTCGCCGCGATGCGTACGGAGGACTCGGTGTCGAGCACCTCCTCGATCCGCTCGGCGCACACCTCGGCCCGCGGGATCATCACGAACATGAAGGTGGCCATCATGATCGACATGAGGATCTGCATCAGGTAGCTGAGGAAGGCGGTCAGCGCGCCGATCTGCATGTCGCCGCTGTCGATCCGGCCCGCGCCGAACCACAGCACGGCCACACTGGACAGGTTCACCACCAGCAGGACGACCGGGAACATCAGCGCCATCAGCTTGCCGACCCGCAGCGCCACGTCGGTCACCTCGGCGTTGGCGTCGTGGTAGCGCTGCTGCTCACGATCGTCGCGGACGAACGCGCGGATCACCCGGATGCCGGTGATCTGCTCGCGCATCACCCGGTTGATGTTGTCGATCTTCACCTGGAGAGTGCGGAACAGCGGCCGCATGGCCCGGATGATCAGGCCGACCAGCAGGATCAGGATCGGCACGATGACCAGGATCAGCCCGGACAGCGGCACGTCCTGGTGCAGCGCCAGCAGGATGCCGCCGAGGCACATGATCGGCGCCGACACCATCAGCGTGAAGGTCAGCAGCACCAGCATCTGGACCTGCTGCACGTCGTTGGTGGTCCGGGTGATCAGCGACGGCGCGCCGAACTGGCCGACCTCGCGGGCCGAGAACTCCTGCACCCGGTCGAAGATGGCGCCGCGGATGTCGCGGCCCACCGCCATCGCCGTGCGGGCGCCGAAGTAGACGGCCACGATCTGCGCCGCGATCTGCAGCAGGGTGATGCCGAGCATCTCGCCGCCGACCATCATCACGTAGCCGGTGTCGCCGTTGACCACGCCGTTGTCGATGATGTCGGCGAACATGGTCGGCAGGTAGAGCGTCGCCAGTGTCTGCACCAGCTGGAAGGCAACCACCAGCCAGATGTCTCTGCGGTACGGCCGCAGATGTGTCCGTAGGAGCTTGAGCAGCACTACTGTTCCCCGTTCCCGATGATGGGTACGACCAAGGAGCCGACCTGGCTGACCAGGAGGCCGTCGAGCAGGAGCGAGACCAGTTCGTCGGCCCGGAAGTTGTCCGGGTCGGCGTACGGGCCGAAGATGTTGGCGCCGGTGAACATCAGCACCATCCGGGCCGTCTCACCGGGCGACCGGCGTAGCTCGCCGGCGTCCGGTTCGATCAGCTCGGTGACCGCCGCGTGCAGCCGCTCACGCACCTGGTGCATCTGGGCGTGCGCCTGCTCGGCGTGATCGGTGGCCATCGCGAGCATCCGGGCCGCCTGGAGCAGCCGGGCGCTGCCCACCGACCGTTCGTGCACGATCTCGGTCGCCTGGATCAGCCGCTCGCGCAGGCTCAGCGACCGGTCGATGGCGGCCAGCCGGTCGAGCGCGGGCTGCGGGTCGACGGCCCGCAGCAGCGCGGCCACGATGAGCGAGTTCTTGTCCTTGAAGACGCCGAAGATGGTGCCCTCGGCGACGCCGGCGGCGGCCGCGATCTGTTTGGTGCTGACATCCGTCCCGTGCTCATGCAGCAGCGGGACGCACGCCTCGATGAGCGCGGCCCGGCGTTCTTCGGGCGCCAGCGCGGGCACGCGCCGACGGCGGTTCTCGTTCACGCTGACACTCTAATGAGCGAGCACTCACTCAGCCACTGACATTTGTCATGGGTCTACTTATTTTTACTTCAAGTCCGATTCTCTTGACACCATGTATAGAATATTTGACATGGGAGCGGAAGAGAGACGGGTCTGGATCCTCGGCGGCGTCGCGGTCGTGGGCTATGCGGCCTACTGGATCGTGGTCGCGGCCGGCGCGAACTACCGGGTCGCCATGCTGTGGACGGTCGGCGCCGCCATCCTGGCCGGCATCGCCGGACACATCGCGGCGACGGCCGTCTGGCCCGAGGGCGCGAACGAGAAAGATCAGCGCGACCGCGAGATCGACCGGTTCGGGCAGGCCGTCGGCCAGTCGATGCTGGTCATCGGCGGGGTCGTGGCGCTCGCCCTGTCGCTGGCCGAGACCTCGTACTTCTGGATCGCCAACACGCTCTACCTGGCGTTCGTACTCTCCGCGGTGCTCGGCTCCGTCGCCAAGCTGTTCGCCTACCGCCGGGGGTTCCACCCGTGGTGAAACCGACCCGCATCACCAACTCGATCCGCGCGCTGCGCTTCGCGCACGACGAGATGACCCAGGCCGAACTGGCCAACCGCCTCGGCGTGACCCGGCAGACCGTCATCGCCATCGAGCAGGGCCGCTATTCGCCCTCGCTGGAGGTGGCCTTCCAGATCGCCCGGATCTTCCGGGTGCCGCTCGACGACGTTTTCCAGTATCCCGAGGGGGACGAACCATGATGAAGGCCATCACCCAGCATCGGTACGGCTCGTACGAGGCGCTGACCTGCGAGGAGATCCCGAAGCCGGAGCCCCGGGCGGGCGAGGTGCTGCTGCGCGTGGCCGCGGCCGGCGTCGACCCCGGCCAGTGGCACCTGATGGCCGGGCTGCCGCTGGCCGCGCGCCTGGCGTTCGGCCCGCGGGCGCCGCGAGACAAGGTCCGCGGTCGTGACGTGGCCGGCACCGTCGTCGGCGTCGGCCCAGGGGTGACCGGCCTGGCCGAGGGTGACGAGGTGTTCGGCGTCGCCGACGGTTCGTTCGCCGAGTACGCGGTGGCGTCGGCCAAGCTGGTCGTACCCCGCCCGGCCTCGGTGTCGGCGGAGGTTGCCGCCGCGACCCCCACCTCGGGCTACACGGCTCTGCGGGCCATCGCCAAGACGTCGGTCGGTGCCGGGCAGCGGGCGCTCGTCATCGGCGCGGGCGGCGGCATCGGCACCATGCTGACGCAGATCCTCGCCGCCCGCGGCGTGTCGGTGACCGGCGTGTGCAGCGCGTCCAAGCTCGAGCTGGTGAGTTCGCTCGGCGCCGACTCCGTGATCGACTACCGGGTGGACCCGCTGGGCTCCGGCTACGACGTGGTGTTCGACATCGCCGGCCTGCGAAGCCTGCACGACCTGCGCAAGCTCCTGACCCCGGCCGGCACCCTGGTCCTGATCGGCGGCGAGGACAACGGCCGCTGGCTGGGCGGCGCGACCACCCGGTCGATGCGCGCCAACCTGATGAACATTGTGACCGGCCACCGCCTGCGTCCCGTGCTGGCCCTGGCCGACCGGGCCGACCTCGAGCAGCTCGGGGCCCTGCTCGCCGCCGGCACGCTGACCCCACAGGTAGAAAGAACGTTCGTCCTCCCTGCGACCGCTGAAGCGCTCCGCCTGCTCATGGAGGGCAAGGCCCGGGGCAAGTTCGTCATCACGCCCTGAGCAGACTCGCGATGTCGGTAGCCGCTCCCCGCGTGACGCCCTTGGTTACCAACTAGTCGGTCGGTTGGCGCTGCCCCCTTCCTACCAACTAGTCGGTCGGTTGGGGACCCTTCCTACCAACTAGTTGGTCGGTTGGGCTGACCGGGGGGGGCTCAGCGCCTGATGGCTGCCAGGCCGCGATCAGTTCCAGACGGCGGCGTGCTGGGCGCTGCCCACGTTGATCCAGCCGGCCAGCTGGTCGCGCCGGTTGACGGCGGTGACGGCGGCGGCCGGGTCACCCAGGACGGTGCGGCCGTCGCGCCGGAGGAAGACGCGGCCCTGGGTGATGCCGGCGATCCGGCCCGGCGCGGTGATGCCGCTGACCGTGCCGGCGAACTCCTTGCGGACACCGTTCCGCCAGGTGAACCAGCCGCCGCCGGTGATCCACCCGACGACCTGGCCGTGCTCGTCGGCCCCGACGGCGCCACCCGGTCCCAGGTCGGTCAGCCGGCCGCGCTGCCAGAGGAACGCGTGCGAGACGCCCGCGGCGACTGTGCTCGTACCTACGATCTGCCCGCCCTCGGTGATGTCGGCCGGCACCGATTCGGTGCCACCTAGCGTGCCCAGGTCGGCCAGCCGGCCACGGTCCCAGACGAAGCCGCGCCGCCCGCCGCGGGTGTAGTGGACGCCGATCACCTGGGTGCGCTCGTTGAGGCCGGTGGCGCTGCGGGCGCCGCCGAGGTCGGTCACGACGCCGTGCCGCCAGAGGAAGGCGCGGGTTCCTCCGGTGAGCGTCTGGTTGTCGCCGACGATCGCGCCCCGGTCGTTGATCGCCAGCGCGATGCCCTGACCGCGGCCGTCGATCGTGGCCAGGGCGAGCGGCCGCCCCTGCCGCCACAGGCATGGCCGGACGTCGATCGCCGCGGACTGGCAGAACCCGGCGACCTCGCCTCGTTCGTTGATGTCCCGCGCCAGCGCCCCGATGCCGCCGGGCGGCGGCCGGAGCGCGGTGACCTTCCCGGCCCGCCAGACGAAGGCGCGCGGCGGCTGGATCTCCGAGACCACCACCGTCGTCGCCGTGATGATCGCCTCGCCGCGTCCGTTCAGATCGGACACCCAGCTGTTGTCGAACCCGGCCGGATGGACATCCTTGACCGCAAGCGGCCGCGCCGCCCCGCCGCCCGGCGCAACGCGCGCCGTATCCGTGAGCGCCGCGCTGCCCGGCGCAACGCGCGCCGTATCCGTGAGCGCCGCGCCGCCCGGCGCAACGCGCGCCGCATCCGTGAGCGCCGCGCCGCCCGGCGCAACGCGCGCCGTATCCGTGCCGAGGTCCTTGGGCGGGGCCAGCACCAGGTGTACGCCGGGGGC